>NZ_QTWD01000001.1:0-9605 GCF_003460955.1 Blautia sp. AF26-2
TGACTCTGAAATCTGTCGCTGTTGAGGAAAATTCAGGCTTATATGCCTCTGTGTATCCAGGTAGCTTTTCGGTTTCACTGACGATTTTGCGTAGGCCACTTCCACGGCGTTCCATGTACTTCATGCGGTGGAACAGGTCAGCAATCACAGGGTTTCGTCGCATGGAACGGATGCTGTAAATATCGTATTCCTGAATTGAGCCGCCGCCAAACATACCGCCCGGAGATGTGATTTCCACCCGATCATCAAACATATCAATATGGATTTCGCTGCCAAGCACAATATAATCACGATGGATAAGCGCATTAACAAGAGCCTCTGTCACAGCTCGTTCAGCATAATCCGGCTTGTCTACACGATACTGTGCCTCTTTGACAAAACGGACTTTGGAATTATTGCGAATAAATTCACTGCCGCTTTTCAGTAGATAAATCAGATTCCCCTCGTATTCTTTATCGTCCAGTGCATCATCAAAGATAGAGCTTTTTTCCAAGCCATTCCACCGGGTACAGAACATACGGGAGTTATAAACTGTGTGCTGATCGGTCATGAGTTTTCCGGCATTGGTCAGGAGTCCATTTTTATCAGTCAAACCAAAGGAAACATAATCGGATGGCTCAAAGCGGAGACCGGTCCGTTCCAGATAGGTTGCTTCCAGAAGTGTAAAGCTGTAATCCTTTTTTACCGCGTCTGTTGTTAGGGTATCAAAGGACTGATTGGTTCCCTTTAAGATTAGTTCATTCACAATGTAATCCGGTGCAATTACGCTTTCATTTCCAACACGGATGTATGCTTCCATTACTCCGTCTGCCTTGTAATAGTATGGGGTGCTGCGGCCAGGAGAAACCTCCAGAGCCAACAGGTTTTTACCATCTTCCTGCAATGGCTTTAAGATAAACTGCGGTAATGGTGTGATACGTTCTTTGATTAAGCGGCTGATCGCTTCAGCATCCTTTTGAACATCTGACAAGCCGATAGGCTCCCGGTCATCAGAGACTCCGAAAAATAGAGTGCCGCCGATCCCATTGGAAAAGGCACTGACACTTTTTAACCAGCTTTTTGGCTTTTTTGTTTCGAGAGCAACTTTGAAATCACATTCCGTTGCTTCGGCAATGAGCTGTTCTATCATAAAATCCCTCCTTTGAGGTTGTAGAATGTTCTTTTTTATTATACCCAGCGGAGAAAGTTATTGCAACGATAGAAGCAAAGAGTTCAGCGAAAAAATATTTATGAGAGGAGGGCCTTCTATTATGGCAACTACAAGAATCATGCCGCTTCATGTTGGCAAGGGTCGCACAGAAAGTCGGGCAATCAGTGACATCATCGACTATGTAGCAAATACACAGAAAACAGATAACGGCAAGCTCATTACCGGCTATGCGTGTGACAGCCGGACTGCGGATGCAGAGTTCCTTCTGGCAAAGCGGCAGTACATTGCCGCTACCGGACGAGTGCGCGGTGCAGATGACGTGATTGCCTATCATGTGCGCCAGTCCTTCCGCCCTGGCGAGATTACTCCGGAAGAAGCTAACCGGCTGGGTGTGGAATTTGCCAAGCGATTTACCAAAGGCAATCATGCCTTTGTGGTCTGCACTCACATAGACAAGTCGCACATTCATAATCACATTATCTGGTCATCGGTCAGCTTAGAATATGACCGGAAGTTCCGAAACTTTTGGGGCAGCACCAAGGCGGTTCGTCGGCTAAGTGACACCATCTGTATTGAGAATGGACTGTCCATTGTAGAGAATCCGAAACCTCACGGAAAGAGCTATAACAAATGGCTGGGCGATCAGGCAAAGCCCTCTCACCGAGAGCTGCTTCGTGTGGCGATTGACAACGCATTATCACAAAGTCCTGCTGACTTTGAAGAACTGCTGAAGCTGTTGCGAGAATATGGTTGTGAAGTCTCAAAGCGCGGAAAATCGTATCGACTGAAACTCTCTGGTTGGGAGAAAGCCGCCCGCATGGACAGTCTGGGCGAAGGATATGGATTGGAAGATTTGCGGGCAGTTCTCTTAGGGAAGAAAGCACATACCCCGCGAAAAAAAACAGTCACACAGGCAGAGCCGCCGAAGGTCAATCTGCTGGTGGACATTCAGGCAAAATTGCAGGCTGGAAAAGGTGCTGGCTATGCTCGATGGGCTAAAGTTTTTAATCTGAAACAAATGGCGCAGACCATGAATTACCTGTCAGAGAACAATCTGCTGGAGTATGCGGTTTTGGAAGAAAAGGCTACAGCTGCCACGGCACATCACAATGATCTTTCGGCGCAGATCAAAGCGGCTGAAAAGCGCATGGCAGAGATCGCTGTTCTGCGTACTCACATCGTAAATTATGCCAAGACCCGTGAGGTCTATGTGGCATACCGCAAGGCGGGTTACTCTAAGAAATTCCGGGAGGAACATGAGGAAGAAATTCTGCTCCACCAGGCTGCTAAGAATGCCTTTGATGAGATGGGCGTCAAGAAGCTGCCCAAGGTCAAAGAGTTGCAGACAGAGTACGCGAAATTGCTGGAAGAAAAGAAAAAGACCTATGCCGAGTACCGGCGTTCCCGTGAGGAAATGCGGGAGCTTTTAACGGCAAAGGCAAATGTAGATCGAGTGCTGAAAATGGAGGTAGAACAGGATGTTGAAAAAGAAAAAGACCACGGCCAGCGGTAAGCTGGTCCTGGTCAAAAGCGTTCGCAGGCACTGGACATCCGGGGGATGTCCGCTTAGTGCCGACCGGAGTGGAACGGAGACCGCGCAGCCACAGAATGAAATTCTGTGTTCAAAGGGGCTTGGGGGCGCTGCCCTCAACAAGCAAGCGGAGAGGAAAATCACGGAGGGATTTTCTTCTCTGCGGGCCTGTGTGTATTAACACAGGCATTGCTTGCTTCTTTTCTCCGAAATTGAAAAGAACCAGTGAGAGAATCGTTAAATTTCACTCACTGGCTCAATTCATTTCAAATATCTCGGACAACTCTGTCAGTTCTTTCACCGTTTCTTGGGTGTGATGCAACAGGGTGTCACGCATTTCTGGCGGACAGCTGGAATAAAGCATTTTCATCTGATTGACACCTTCATCTTCCAGAGAAATATCTGGATTTATAAGCGTATCTAAAGAGATGTGCAGGACCTTTGCCAATGCTCTCAAAATCAAATAAGAAGGATTCATTTTCCCCTTTTCGATATTGGCGATTTGCTTTACAGAAACATGGCTCAGATCCGCAAGCTCCTGTTGTGTCAGGTCTTTTTTCTTTCTGGCTTCCCGCATTTTTTGCCCTAAAGCAGTTAAATCATCAATCGGCATAATCGTTCACCTCAATAATATTGTATCGTTCCGGTTTGATTTGAGGAATAACCTTATCATTCCGGTTTTTACGGTACGATTATACCGATTTTTCTTTTTTGCAACATGGTTTCAGGCTTGTATTCTTCGAGCAATAGAAATATAATGGAATGTATTGCAGGAGGTGCAGAGATGGACTATGTGACCCTAAAAGAAGCAAGTGAAAAATGGGGAGTTTCAATTCGGCAGATAAACTATTATTGCGCCGGTGGCCGTATTCCCGGTGCTGTGAAGGTGGCTACAATTTGGCTGATTCCGAAAGACGCGGAAAAGCCTGTGGATATGAGAACGAAGCAAGGAAAGGAGCAAAAAAATGCAAAAGATACTTTATGTTGAAGATGATTTGAGCCTGATTGATGGATTGCAATATACTTTGGAAGCAAGTGGATATATGGTGGACAATGCCAAAACTGTAAAGGAGGCTTTGGCCCTATTCCGAAAGAACACCTATGATTTACTTTTGCTGGATGTTACGCTCCCAGATGGCACAGGCTTCGATGTTTGCAAAGCGGTACGGAACAGCTCAACCGTTCCCATTATATTTTTGACAGCTTCGGATCAGGAAATCAGCATTGTCCGAGGACTTGATATGGGTGCCGACGATTATATCACCAAACCGTTCAAGCTGAATGAACTTCTATCCAGAATTAAGGCAATCCTGCGCCGTTCCTTGCAGTTTTCCAAAGCAGATACCTTTTTGGAAGCTAATGGCGTTCGTGTGGATACGGCAGAGCGGCTCGTCTGGAAAAATGATAAACCGCTTGATCTCCCATTGGTGGAATACAAATTGCTGTGTCTGTTCATGCAAAATCCCAATCACCTTATGTCGCGCGAAATGATTCTGGATCGGATGTGGGATGGCAACGGTAATTTTGTGGACGATAATACTCTATCTGTGTATATCCGGCGGCTGAGAAACAAAATTGAGGACACACCCAATCAGCCTAAATACTTGCTGACGGAACGAGGTATCGGCTATAAATGGGTCGTTGAGTGAGGACGAGGTATGGGCAAATTAGGGAAAGAAACAAAGAATCTACTGTTGGCAATCACCGTCATCTGCCTTATTTCATTTCTACTTGCCGCAGGACTTTCGTTTTTACTTGCAAAGGACTTCCAACATGAGATGCTGCTCCATGACTATGGTGTTTCCGGCTACCAGCTGAACCATGAGGATAAATTGCAGATTTCAGCTTTTACTGCTCACCCCAACGAAAGCGATATAGAACGAGGCAAAGAAGCGCTGGCCTCTATTGGATACAGTGAAGCAACATCTATGCAGCTATTGCCCACTGTTCGGGAATATCGCAATCAGACGATGCTGTATCTATTCTTGCTGCTGTTGTTTCTGTTCGGTATGGTATATCTGGTTCTGCTGTTTTATCTGCGACGCCAGCATAGAGCTATTGATGATGCAGGAAGTAAGATTCGAGAATTTTTGGATGGCAATTCTATGTCCAGAATTGAATGTTCCCAAACCGGTGATTGGTATAGCCTTTTCCATGATGTCAATGAAATGGCGACTATTCTCTCCGCCCATGCAGAGAGCCAGAAGCAGACAAAGGAGTTCTTACAGGACATCATTTCGGATGTATCACATCAGATTAAAACGCCGCTATCTGCTTTGAAAATGTACCATGAAATCATAAGCAGTCATAAAGGAGAAGCCGAAACGGTGGCGAACTTTTCGGAAAAATCTCAACGAGAGATTAAGCGAATGGAGAACGTTATTTATACACTGCTCAAACTGGCGCGCCTGGATGCGGGAATTATACAGATGGAAAAAGCAGAAGAAAATGTTTCCGCTCTCATGCAAGATGTTTTGGAACGATTTGAAACATGGGCAGAACAGGATCACAAAGAGATCACCCTTTCGGGTAAGGATGATATTTCTCTTAATTGCGATGCACTATGGATGTCGGAGGCGATTGGAAATATCGTCAAAAATGCTTTGGAACACACACAACCGGGCGGTCACATTTCGGTGCAATGGACACAATCACCCCTGTTGACTCAGATCGTCATTACAGACGATGGCAAAGGTATCCACCAAGAGGACTTATACAACATTTTCAAACGCTTTTACCGCAGCCGCTTTTCGTCAGATGTGCATGGGATAGGATTGGGCTTACCGCTGGCTAAATCTATTGTGGAGGCACATGGGGGAACTATTTCTGTAACCAGCACACTCGATGTTGGAACTACCTTCACATTGAATTTTTTCAGCCTTACAAATGAGTAAGATGCAGGTCACTTGGAAGTAAGCCGAAGGGGGTATGATGTGACCATAAGGAGGTACTGCGTATGAATATTCTTGAAGTACAGGACTTGTGCAAAACCTATGGAAAAGGTGAAGCAGCGGTTCAAGCGTTGCGTCATGCAACATTTTCAGTTCGCAAAGGTGAATTTATTGCCATTATTGGTGAATCCGGCTCCGGCAAAAGTACGTTGCTGAATGTTGTGGGTGCTCTGGACAAAGCCACTTCCGGCAAGGTCTGGATCGACGGTCAGGATATTTTCTCAATGCCGGAGAAAAAACTGACCGTGTTCCGGCGGCAACACATCGGTTTTATCTTTCAGTCATTTAATCTGATCCCGGAACTGAATGTAGAACAGAACATCACTTTTCCGTTGCTGCTTGACTACAAGCGGCCAGACCAGAGGTTTGTCAACGAGCTGCTGAATGTTTTGGGACTGACCGAACGCCGTCATCATCTTCCCAGTCAGCTCTCCGGTGGCCAGCAACAGCGTGTCGCTATCGGCAGGGCTTTGGTTACACGACCTGCACTGGTTTTGGCGGACGAGCCGACCGGAAATCTGGACAGTAAAAATAGTCAGGAAGTCTTGGCTCTCCTGCAAACCATGTCGGCCAAGTACCAGCAAACCATTTTGATGATTACCCACAACAAAAATCATGCAAGTGCGGCAGACCGCATTTTCAATATGTCTGATGGTGTGCTGAAGGAGTTGGGGGCGAGCCGGAAATGAAACACTACCTCGACTTGGTTTCTATCTCCAACAAGGTTCACCGCAGGCAAAGCCGCATGACACGCATTTGCATTGTGCTGGCGGTTTTCCTGGTTGCAGTCATGTTTGGACTGGCCGATATGTATTTGAAAAGCATGACGGATGAAACCCGGCATCAAACTGGAGATTGGCATTGTAAAATCACAGCTATTGACGAAAAAACATCCGAATATATTGCTGCCCGCCCTGAAATAGACTTGTCTGGCTGGCAAGGCAACATTCCCGCAGAAATCGGCTGCACAGTGGCAGATCAGCCCGTTTCTGTTGCAGGGATGGACGAGACAATATTTTCTGAAATTTATTTAGGTTCTGTCCTTTCAGGTGAGTTCCCTGAGATAGCTGGACAGGTAGCTGTTTCATCTACATTAGCACAAACAGCAGGAATTTCGTTGGGAGATACTCTTACTTTGAACTCTCCTGATGGGAGTACAATGCAACTGGCGATTACGGGAATTATGGATGATGATGCCGCCAATATGATCTCGGGAAGTGCCAGTGCAGTCCTTTTGACACCTGAAGGGCTGTCAAGCATTCAAACTGCGGATCTAAGCGGCAACTGGCAGTATGTCGTTCGGTTCTCGCTGCTCACTAATGTTGGTTCCAGCATTGCTGATATTCAGCAGCAAAACGGCATATCTGATGCACAAATCACCCAAAATGAAGAACTGCTCAGTATGCTCGGGCAGCTGCCGGGTTCCAATATGTCGCAGATATACACAATGGCATTTCTGCTTTCTTTGGTGGTAATGGGAACTTGTGTTATGATGATTTCCAGTAGTTTGAATAGTAATGTCAGCCAGCGCATGGAGTTTTTCGGTTTACTGCGCTGTTTGGGAGCCACTCGTCGCCAAGTATTGCGCTTTGTGCGCCGTGAGGCTTTACAGTGGTGCATTACCGCCATACCCATTGGTATCGGGTTAAGTATCGTGGTGGTTTGGGGACTGTGTGCAGTCATGCGGCAGCTCAGCACTGTATGGTTTGGTTATATGCCTATCTTTGGCATTAGCTGGCTAAGCATTGGTGTGAGCATTGTATTGGGACTTATTACCGTTCTATTGGCGGCTCGGACCCCCGCAAAAATGGCAGCAAAGTTTTCCCCATTGGAGGCTGTCACAGGCAATACACAGCAGGAATCCTCGTTCCGCCATGCGGCAAACACTCGGCGGTGGCATGTAGAGGTAGCACTTGGTATCCATCATGCCAAGGCCAAACGGCGCAGCTATATTCTGATGACAGGTGCATTTGCAATCTGCATCACCTTGTTTTTAGGGTTCTGTACGCTGGTTCCCTTTATGGAAAACGCATTTATGCCGAAAGAATGGTCGCCCGAGCTTTCCATTGTCAGTGACACAAATACTTGTTCCATTCCGGCGGATCGAAGGGATGCCGTAGTGCAAAATTCCGCTGTCAGTCGAGTGTTTGGCAGAATGTTTGCTTATGATGTTCCTGCCCAAATTAGCGGCGCAATCCATAACAGCAATCTAATCTCCTATGAAGAAAATCAGTTCCGCTGGGCGCAAGATCAACTAATTGCAGGTTCTATAGATACTGTAACGAACACGCCGGGACAGGTCTTGTTTGTGGCAAACACAGGAACAGAAGTGCAGGTGGGAGATACCATTACACTGACAATAAACGGGAAGAATCAAACAGTTACGGTAGGGGGTGTTTTGTCTGACAGCCTATTGGCTCGTGCAGAGGGAACGGAAACACTGATCTGCTCCGAGGAAACTTTTTCGCAGCTGACGGGTGAGATTGGATATACTATCCTGGATGTCCAGTTCCGCTTTGGTTCTGATGAAGAAGATGTTGCCGAGGTTGAAGCATTGTTCGGTGATGGAGTCACTTTCACTGATGTCTTAATCCAAGCACAGCAACAACGTGGCCTTTATTATGCTTTTGCAACATTGGTATATGGTTTTCTGTCAATCATTGTAGCCATTACGATTTTCCATATTATGAATACCATCAGCATGGGAGTTTCCGCCCGAACTCGTCAATATGGAGTAATGCGTGCCATTGGCATGAGTAATCAACAGCTTACACGCATGATTTCTGCGGAAGCTGCCTCGTATGCCATAAGTGGTGTCATATTGGGATGTATTTTCGGATTGTTGTTTCATTGGTTCCTGTACTCCAGCCTTATCACTCGCACATTCGGAAATCCCTGGAGTGTTCCGTGGCTGGAATTGTGCTTGATCGTAGGTGTGATTCTCGCAACCACGGCGCTGGCTGTACGAGGCCCAGCAAGAAGATTACACGCTATGTCGATTGTGGAAAATATCAGCTCGCAATAAAATTATATGGCATACGCCAATAGGCTAAATACTCATGTGGATTTGAAAGGTTGTCCCTCCGAGAAGATCGGTGTGGGCAACCTTTTTATTTATCTTACAGATAAGTAAGATGGAAGTCATTTGGAAGTAAGATTGATTCCTTAAAATCGAAACAAATAAAGATTTCCTGCCGGACGACGGCAAAAGAAAAAAAGCCGTCGTAGAGCAGACAATTTGACACGCCCATTTGAAACGACGGCTTTGATTTTCAGAGCCGCCGTTTCTTTGCGTTTGCACAAACCTATGACGACTTGCAGGGACACGGTGGCCGATTGGAGGTTATTTTGCCGTGTCTCGTTTGCTTTTTCAAAGCTCACATGATCTACATCAGTTAAAAAAAGCATTGCTCCTCCTCCGGGCAAGTATAACATTGCATCGGCATTATCGTTCCAGGTAATTCAGTATAATAATGGCTGTTCTTGGCGCGCCAGTTTTCCCTCACGGAAATCTGGCGTTTTTTGTTGCCATTTTTTCGGAGATGACCCGGTTGTCTGCCGGTGTCGGTCTCCGCCTCCATTCGATTCACCCGTCAATCACCCGTGAATCGAAATGGAGGTACATAATGAAGAAAATTAACCTTCGGGAACTTTATCCTGATGTTTATACAACAGACTTTTTTGTAGATGTGACAGAGGAAGTAATGGAGACTATTCGAGCAGCTGAACGTGCGGAGGCTGCGTATGAGCGAAAGATGTATCGTTATAAAGCACAGTATTCTCTGGATTGCGAGAATGGCATTGAAAATGCGGTGCTGTTGAAGCCGCAGACACCGGAGATGGTTCTGGAGGAAAAACAGTTTCAGGAGCAGGTCTATGCCGCTGTGATGAAGCTGCCGGAGAAACAGGCAAAGCGAATTTATGCCCGATACTATCTGGGAATGACGGTAAATGAAATTGCCGAAGTAGAAGG